>JAHBXH010000002.1 GCA_019636555.1 Phycisphaeraceae bacterium
GGCGTCCCGCTGACCGGAACCCGTTGAGGTCAACTCACCGAGCCAGTCGTAGTCCTCCTCTGGGGTCGCGGCAGCGAGCACTACCTCTGGTCCGGAGGTCCCGACGAGTTCGGGGCTGTCGATGGCGTCCTCCCGTTCGAGCAGACCCTCTGCATTATTCGCCATACACAGTTGGTGTCAGCGCAGCGACGATTCTTACCCAGTATCTCCAAATTCTTTTCACGCGGTATGAATCGGAGTTGCCTGACCACTCACGTGGTACGGCAGACAGCCTGCCGTCAACCAAGAAAGGTTTACGATCATGAACCGAATGAACAGTCACCCGCGGGTGGCCATCACGACTGTCGCACTCTCCGTCGTCGGACTGCTGGGCACATTCGGCCTGGCCGGATGCAGCACGATCGGCGACGGGGCAGTTGCGGAAGGCGCGCAGACTTCCGAGGTCAGCACGATGGACATGTCGCAGCACAAAGTCGAGACAACGTCCAAGCAGCTCTCGCTGTACACCGCCATGTCGAACCTGTGGGCCGAGCACATGGAGTGGACGTACGCAACCGTCGTCGCCTTCGCCCAGGAATCTCCCGCCTTGAACGCGTCGCTGGAACGGCTCCTGCAGAACCAGGTTGACATCGGGGATGCCATCAAGCCGCTCTACGGTGACGCAGCCGGCGACCAGCTCACCGTGCTCCTGAAGGAGCACATCACCGATGCCGTGCCGGTGCTGACCGCGGCCAAGGCCGGCGACAGCGCCGCGCTGGAGACGGCGGTCGCGGACTGGTACGCGAATGCGGTGGAGGTCGGCGATTTCCTTGCGGAAGCGAACCCGAACTGGGACAAGGCCGAGATGGAGGAAATGATGAAAATGCACATCACGCAGACCATTGCCTACGCTAGTGACGCGCTCGCCGGCGACTATGCGAAGGCCATTGCCGACTACGGTGTCGCCGAGCAGCACATGCAGGAAATGAGCGCCATGCTCAGCGCTGGACTGATCAAGCAGTTCCCGAACAAGTTCAAGTAGCGCTCTCGGGCCGTGCGCGGCATCGCCCTCGCACGGCCCCGGCATGGGCGCCACAGCATAGCTAGGCTGGAGCCATGCATGAAGCAGTGATTGTCGATGTCATCCGCACCCCGAGTGGCCGGGGCAAGCCAGGCGGCCAGCTTTCCGGCATCCACGCCGTGGACCTTCTCGCGGGAGTGCTCGAGACGCTCGTTCAACGCAGCAACCTCGACCCCGCCCTCGTGGACGACGTCATCGCCGGATGCGTGTCGCAAATCGGGGAGCAGGGCTACAACATCGGGCGGAATGCTTTGCTCGCCGCCGGATTCCCCGAGCACGTCCCAGGAACGACCGTCGACCGCCAATGCGGGTCCAGCCAGCAGGCTGCGATGTTCGCCGCGCAGGGCGTGATGACCGGACAGTACGACATCGCCATCGCGTGCGGGGTGGAGTCGATGAGTCGCATCCCGCTCGGGACATCGGTCGCCGGGATGGACCGCTACGGCTCGAAACTGCGTGCCCGCTACCCGGAGGGGCTCGTGAATCAGGGCGTCTCCGCGGAGCTCATTGCGCACAAGTGGGGGCTAGACCGCGAGACGCTCGACGAGTTTTCCGCACGCTCGCATCGGCTGGCCGTGGAAGCCCGCGAGGCCTTCGCAACAGAGATCGTGCCCACGGCCGGCCACACGATCGATGAAACGATTCGCGACACCACGACCGTCGAGGGGCTCGCCGGACTGAACCCGGCGTTCCGCACCGATGAACTGGCCGCGCGCTTCCCCGAACTCGACTGGCGCATCACGCCGGGCAACTCGAGCCCGTTCACGGATGGCGCATCCGCCGCCCTCATCATGAGTGCAGAGCGCGCCGAAAGTCTTGGGCTGAAGCCCCGCGCGCGGTTCCATGCATTTGCGGTTACCGGAAGCGACCCCATCTTCATGCTCACCGGGATCATCCCGGCAACGAAGAAGGTGCTCGAGCGTGCGGGACTCGGAATCGACGACCTCGACGCGTACGAAGTGAATGAGGCATTCGCCTCCGTCCCGCTCGCATGGCAGAAGGAGCTCGGAACCGACCCAGACAAACTGAACCCGCGCGGCGGAGCGATCGCACTGGGACACCCGCTCGGTGCATCCGGCACCCGGTTGCTCACGACCCTCGTGAACCAGCTTGAGGCGACGGGCGGACGGTGGGGACTTCAAACCATGTGCGAGGGCGGCGGCATGGCCAACGCCACCATCATCGAGCGACTCTAGTCGCGTCGCGGGGAAGGCAACGACATGCAGATTTCAGGATGCTCGGCGCTCGTCACGGGCGGTGCTTCAGGGCTCGGGCTGGCCACGGCGACGATGCTGGCCGAGGCGGGTGCGGACGTGGTCATCATCGATCTGCCGTCGTCGGGCGGCGCGGATGTTCCCGGTGTGACGTTCGTTCCCGCGGATGTCACCAATGAGGATCAGGTGCGCGCGGCGATCGCAATGGCCACGAAGCCGCTGCGGATCGTCGTGAACTGCGCGGGAATCGCGACGGCGGAGCGCGCGCTCGGCAAGGAAGGGCCGCAACCGCTTGATCACTTCGAGCGCGTCATCAGGGTGAACCTCATCGGCACGTTCAATGTGATCCGGCTCGCCTCCGAGGCGATGGCGGCAACCGAACCGGTTGGCGGTGAAGGTCAGGGCGAGTCCGAACGGGGCGTGATCGTGAACACCGCATCCGTGGCCGCGTTCGACGGCCAAATCGGCCAGGCCGCGTACTCGGCATCCAAGGGCGGGGTTGCCGCGATGACGCTGCCGCTCGCCCGCGAACTCGCCGCGCGCTTCATCCGCGTCATGACCATTGCGCCGGGAACGTTCGACACCCCGATGCTCGCGGCGCTGCCCCAGGCCGCGCGCGACTCGCTCGGCATGCAGGTACCGCATCCGTCGCGGCTCGGACGCCCGGAGGAGTACGCGGCGCTCGTCAGGCACATCGTGGAGAATTCGATGCTGAACGGCGAGGTCATCCGCCTCGACGGTGCCATCCGCATGCAGCCCAAATAGACCCCGGTGGCCCGCGAAACCGCAGTATCGGCTCCAACGGGGCGATTTTGGCGCGGAAATTGCGGTTTCGGCGGAGGTGTCTGGGGATGCTGATCGAGATTACTGACACTGCCGACCCGCGGCTCGCCGACTTCGCCCGAGGCACGGATGTGCTGCTCAAGAACGGTCGCGGCGCGCACGGCCTCTACATTGCCGAGTCTGCCCTCGTGCTGGAACGGGCAATGCGGGCTGGACACCGTGTGCGGGCGGTGCTCACCCTCAGGGACACCGTCGATGACGCTGCCGCTCTCGTCGGCCCCGAGGTGGCGGTGTTCACCGGATCGATGGAACTGTTGGCGAAACTCACCGGCTATGAGCTTCATCGCGGGCTCATCGCGTCGATGGAACGCCCTGCGCTCCCGAACCCGGCCGACCTGCTTGCCGCGGCGCGCCGCGTGGTCATCCTCGAGAACGTCGTCGACCCGACGAACGTCGGCGCGATCTTCCGCTCGGTCGCGGCAATCGGCGCGGATGCGGTGCTCGTCACGCCGGGCAGCTCGGATCCGTTCTACCGGCGGGCGATTCGCGTCTCGATGGGCACCGTGCTGCAAGTGCCGTGGACGCGCGTGGGGGAGTGGCCGGCGACCCGGAGGTTGCTCACAACGTCCGGATTTCACGTGGCGGCGCTGACTCCAGCGACGGATGCCGTGAGCCTTCGCGACTTTGCCGCCAACGCGCCGGAGCGGGTCGCGCTCGTCGTCGGCACCGAGGGTGATGGTCTGACGCCGGATGCCCTGGCCGCGGCCGACACGATCGTTCGGATCCCCATGCGCCACGGCATCGACTCGCTGAATGTTGCCGCGGCAGCCGCGGTGGCGATGTGGGCACTGTCCTGACCCGCGCGGTGCGCTTTCATTATTCAGGAGGTGGCGGTGCGGATGATGCTGAAATGCTTAGTCTGACGCCCAGGAGCAACCGATTGTCACTCCTGCCACACCACCTCCTGAATGATGAAAGGAACTAAACGAGGAGTTGGTGCTGGGCCAGCTCCTTGTAGAGAGGTGTTGTGGTGATGAGATCGGAGTGGGTTCCGACACCAACCACCTGCCCGTGGTCGAGCACGACGATCTGGTCCGAGTCGACGACCGTCGACAGCCGGTGCGCGATCACGATGAGCGTGCGGTTCTCGGCGACGGCGTCGATCGCTTTGCGCAGCAGTTGCTCGTTGAGCCCGTCGAGGCTCGAGGTGGATTCGTCGAGCAGCAGGATGGGCGGCGCCGCGAGCAGGGCCCGCGCGATCGCGAGCCGCTGGCGCTCGCCGCCGGAAAGCATAACACCGTCTTCGCCGACGGGCGCATCCAGCCCGAGCGGGTTGCGCTCCAGCACCTCGGTGAGATTCACGGCGTGAAGAACATCCACGCACTGCTCGTCCGTCGCGTCCGGCGTCGCGAGGGTGAGGTTCTGCCGAATGCTGCCGGCGAGCACGGGCGCGTCCTGTTCGACGTAGCCAATTTGCGACCGCAACCCCTCACGGTCGAGGCTCCGGATGTCCACCCCGCCGAGGCGGACGATACCGGAATCCGGGTCGTAGAAGCGTTCAATGAGGGCCAGGATCGTGCTCTTACCCGCGCCGGATGGCCCGACAAGTGCGGTGCGTTTGCCGCGGGCGGCACCGAAGGTGACGTCGTGCAAAGTCATGGGGGTGCCCCCTTCGAGACGATCGCCTTCGGCGATCTCCTCAGGGAGCGGGTCGGTTGACGTGACCGCTCCCTGAGGAGGTCGCGCAGCGGCCGTCTCGAAGCGAGCCGTCGTCGAGACCGCGACAGCGGTGTAGCCGAACGACACTCCGTCGAAACTGATGGCAGCATCCGATGCGATCGACGTCGCAGGCTCGACGGCCGCATCAGCCTCGCCCTCGGCGGGCAGGTCGATAATCTCCTGGATGCGCCCGAGCGCGCCGAGCGCGGCGTTCACGGAGGTGACGGCGCCAAACGCCTGCCCGAGCGGCAGGATCATGAGGAACAGGAACAGGATGAACGCGACGAGCGACGCGACGGTGATGGCCCCGCTCGCAACGCGGAATCCGCCGACGCCGAGCACGACGAGGAACGACACCTGCATGGCGATTCCGGCGACCGGTACGACGAGGGCTGAAATCTTCGCGACCTTGATTCCCATCTTCCAGGCGCCGAACGCGTCCTCTTCGACGGACGCAATTTCGCGATCGGTCGCGTTGGCGGCGCGCACGGTGCGGATGGCGCTGATCGCGCGCTCCACCGACGCGGCGAGGTCCCCGACGCGAGCCTGGGCTTTTTGGCTCGCGACCCGGATGCGCGCGGACAACAACGTCACGGTGACGACGGAAACCGCGATCACGAGCACCGTGAGTCCGAGCAGGACGGGGTCGATGATGAGCATCGCGATGAGCGCGCCAAGAAAGGTGAGCGAACCGCCGATCGCTTCCACGAGCCCCTGAGTGAGGACCGCTCGCAGAAGGGTCGTGTCGCTGCCGACGCGAGAGACGAGGTCGCCAGTGCGGCGCGTGTCGTATTCGCTGATCGGCAGGCGCAGCATCCGGCCGATAAGGCGCTTGCGGCTGGAGAGCACGACGCCCTCGCCTGTGCGCTGCAACAGGTAGTGCTGGTAGCCGGAAATCAGCCCGGTGGCGACGACGAGCCCGACCAGGATCCACACGAGGGCACCGAGTCCGGTGCCTTTCTCGACCACCGTGATGACCTGGCTGACCAGAAGTGGCTGCGCGAGCGAAGCCGCGGCGCCGAGGATGCTGAGCACGGTGACGAACGCGAGCACTTTCTTGTGCTCCATCAGGTACGGCATGAGCTGGCTGAACCGGGCGCGAGGCCCCTCGTCACCGTGTGATTTTGACCTGCGGATGCGTGTTGAAGAAGTTGACGTCACCACTCCATTCTCAGGGGTGCGATGGAGTGTGCGATGTCGTCGGCAGCAAGTAGTCTTTACTTTCGTGCCAGCACCAGACACTTCAGGGTCAACGAGCCCTTCGAGCGCCCCGTCAGCCCCGGTCATCAGCGCGACCAACCTGACCAAGAAGTATAAGGACTTCGCGGCCGTCGACGGGATCTCGTTCGAGATTGCGCCAGGTGAATCGTTCGGATTCCTCGGCCCGAATGGCGCAGGCAAATCGACGACCATGCGGATGATCGGGGCCGTGTCGACCCGCACGTCTGGCGACCTTTCCGTGATCGGGCTCGACCCGAACGAGTACGGGCCGGAGATCCGGTCGCAGCTCGGGGTGGTTCCGCAGGAAGACAACCTGGACTCCGAACTCAAGGTCAGGGACAACCTGATTGTGTACGGCCGCTACTTCGGCCTCCCGCACAGCTACCTAGGCCCGAAAGCTGACGAGCTGCTCGCGTTCGCTCAGCTTACGGAGAAGGCGAAGTCGCGCATCGACGACCTGTCCGGCGGGATGAAGCGCCGCCTTACGATCGCCCGCGCGCTCATCAACAACCCCCGCATCATGATGCTCGACGAGCCGACGACCGGGCTTGACCCGCAGGCTCGGCACATCCTGTGGGATCGCCTGTTCCGACTCAAGGAGCAGGGTACGACGCTTGTGCTCACGACCCACTACATGGATGAGGCGGAGCAACTGTGCGACCGCCTTGTCGTGATCGACAAGGGAATGATCATGGCCGAAGGGTCACCTTCCGCACTGATCA
>JAHBXH010000003.1 GCA_019636555.1 Phycisphaeraceae bacterium
GGCGGGGCCGACCTGGTTGAACACCGGGGTGTCCATGAATATCCAGGCCAGTAGTCCGATGAGCAGGCTCGGCACGATAAGAAGCAAGGCAATCGTGCGCGGGTCGTGGCGGATCTGGGTGAGGACCCGCCCGGTCGCGGCGAACGTGAGACGCGCGCTCATGACGCCGCCTCCCCGTCGAACTCGGCATCGAGATGCTTCGGTCGGTGCCGGATGAGGGCGAGAAATGCGGCGTCCGCGTCGGCGGCGCCCGTGCGCTCGAGAAGGCCCGCCGGGGTTTCGTCGGCGAGGATCTCGCCATCCCGCAGGAGCAACAGCCGATCGCACCGGGTCGCCTCATCCATAACGTGGCTGGAGACGAGCAGAGTCGTTCCCGACTCGGCGAGTCGGCGGAACAAAGCCCACAAATCCATGCGGAGCACCGGATCGAGTCCGACCGTGGGTTCGTCAAGCATGAGAAGCTCGGGAGAACCGAGCAACGCCACGGCGAGCGAGGCCCGACTGAGCTGGCCGCCGGACAACGAGTCGACCATTTGGTTCGCCTGTTCGGTGAGATCCGTCGACTCGAGCACTCGCTCGACGTCGGCGCGCCCGGCCCGCAGCATGGACGAGAAATAGTTGAGGTTCTGCCGAATGGTCAGGTCTCCGTAGACGCTCGCGTCCTGGGTCACGTAGCCGACCTGGCGGCGTAGGATGGCACTTCCCGCCGCATGGCCGAGCACGTTCACGACGCCGGTGACGTTGCGTTGCACGCCCACGATCGCCCGCATGAGCGTGGTCTTGCCGGAACCGCTTGGCCCGAGGAGCCCGACGAGCGATCCTTGCGGCACGTCGAAGGAGATTCCGTGCAAGACTTCCCGTTTGCCCCGGCGGACCCGAAGGTCGTCGGTATGGATCGCAGAATTCACCATGTGGTGAATTATTCGCGAGCGGGGCCATCCGTGTCAAGGAGTGCGGGGTAACCCGTCAGGTGGAATTGGATGGCCGGCCCGATTCGGCGGGCAACCTCATCGATGGGTGCGCTCGCGAGCGGTTCCACCCGCACGCCGTACCGCACCATGAACAGTCCGACGATCTGCGACGCGGCTGCGCCCGCCCGCAATTCTCCGTCCTCGGCGCCCAGATCTTCCGCGATCTTTTTCAGCACTTCTCGCGTGATGAACTGGCGCAGCATCGTCGCGGCGAAGTCGTGGCCAAGTGCGGTTCTGATGATGCTGATGATCCGCTCGGCGGATTTGCCAGACTCCATGGTCGTCAGGACCACGGTGACGAGGTTCACGCCGATCTGGTCCCGCGGTCCGCTGAGCACCTGTCTGACGATGAGGTCCGGCCGCATGGGGGAGCTCACGGATGCGGCAAAGAGTTCCGCCTTGTCATTGAAATAGTGGTGTACCAGCGCTGGGTCGACTTCCGCTCGCCGGGCGATCCCACGCAGTGACGTGGAGTCGTAGCCCTTCTCGAGAAACTCCTTCGACGCTGCCTCGAGAATCTGGGCCCGCGCATCCGCTTCGCCGGAGCGGCGCCTCCCCCGCGAGCGGGGCGCAGTCTCACCGTCAGCGCTCCGTGCCATAACGACAGGCTAGACGATTTTCGACGGATAGCCGCGGGGGAGCGTGAGCGTGACGGGAGTGCCGTTCAGCACCCCTGTCAGGAAAACTCCACCGGTCGCGCCCGGCCTGGACTGTTACGGTCGAGACTGTCGCGGGTCGGCTCGTCCGGGTCGAGCCGCCAACCAGACGGAACACCGTCGGGGACATCCTTCACGATCCGGCCGGACGGCGCCGTCCACTCGATGGTGCCCGATTCGGATTGCCGGACCCGCCACGGCGGTGCGTTCGCCCTCGTATGGTGCTTGAGCGCATGGTGCCCTGGGCACAGCAGTTCGAGGTTTTCCGGAGTCGTTTCGCCTCCGTGCTCCCAGGCGAGGGTGTGATCGGCGTCGCACCGTCGAGCGCGGCGCGTGCAGCCGGGGAAACGACATCTGCCGTCCCTGGCCTCCAGGAACTGTCGGAGAGCCTGCGACGGGCGATACGTGTGTGCGGAGATCACGAGCTCAGTGACCGGATCGGTCAGGATGCGCAGCCATGTCGTTGCCCCACCGGCGAGCATGCGGGCGGTCTCCAGGTCGATCGGTCCCTTTCCGGAGATGGTGGCCGGTTCGTCGGACCTCCCGAGCAGGGTGAGCATGGGAATCACAACAGACACTTCGGCACGGATGCCGACGCCCGCCGAGTGCGGCGCGTCCGCATCGGCCGAGGGCTGAGCGGCGAGCAGCAACTCGGCGACGAGATCCGCGCGGAGCTGGTCGAGGCAACGGGGGTCGCCGAGGTCACGCCCCGTATCGCCCGATCGGGCGGCATGGCAGACAGCCTGAGCTTGCCGGGTCAGGCGATCCCACACACCGTCTGCCAGCACGGTGGGCATCGTCACGGAAAGTTCCGACATTCCGTCGCCGAGCTCGGTCACCGTGACCCGCCGCTCCTCGCGGGCCTGCCTGTGGCGTTCCTCGAAGGCGGTCTCCGCAAGGCGCACTGCTGTGAGCTGGGCGAAGCGCCGAAGTCGACCGGGAGTGACCGTGACCGCACGCTCGAGCACCTCCATCTCGTAAATTGCGCGGGCGTTCGCATCCACAATCGCGAGCCCCTGTTCGACGATCGTGCGCACGTGACCCAACTGGATGCGTCCCAGTTCGAGGCTTTCCAGAGTCGAGGGGAAGAGGCGCACGAGGGTCTCCGCCTCGGCGATGCGCGCCGCCATTGTACGGTCCGACACTCGATGCAACACGGCAAGTTCCGCGGTGAGAGACCGCATCGCCATTTCGACATCCCTGGGTTTTGCCGCGGCGGGGAGCAGCCGACGGGTGCGCATGGCGAGGTCCGCGAGTTCGCGCTGCTCTTCGGCAATCAACCCTGCCTGCCGCCGCCGCAAATCGAGCGTGCGCTCGATCGCATCGGCCAGCGTGTCCCGGGAGTTCAGCTCCTCGGCGAGGCGCTCAAACCACGCGTCATGATCGAAGCCGGAAGTGTCGACGGGAATAACGTCAGATTCGGGGAACGGCTCCTCGTACCAGCCGTCGAAGTCCGGGACGGACACAGCGAAGTCGACCTCGCCGATCGTGTCGCCGGATGCCTGATTCATACCTCAAGACAACACCCGACCACTGACATTGCGCGCCCGTACCGAGAGAGTTATCCGCCGCCGGTATT
>JAHBXH010000004.1 GCA_019636555.1 Phycisphaeraceae bacterium
GATCCCCGCCGGGGCGGCTCCCCCGCGGCCATCCGTCGAAAGTCGTCTAGCCTGTCGATATGGCACGGGTTGCTGACGGTGAGACTGCGCGCCGCTCGCGAGGGCGGCGCCGCACCGGGGACGCGGATGCGCGGGCCCAGATTCTCGAGGCGGCGTCGAAGGAGTTTCTCGAAAAGGGCTACGACGCGACGTCGCTGCGTGCGATTGCCCGGCGAGCAGACGTCGATCCTGCCCTGGTGCACCACTATTTCAACGACAAGCCGGAGCTGTTTGCCGCGTCCGTGAGTTCGCCCATGCGGCCGGACCTCATCGTCAAGGAGGTCTTGCGTGGTCCGCGGGATCAGATCGGCGTGAACCTTGTCATCGTCGTTCTCACGCAAATGGAGTCCGGCAAGTCCGCCGAACGGGTCATCAGCCTTATCCGCACCGCACTTGGCCACGACTTCGCCGCGACGATGCTGCGCCAGTTCATCACGCGCGAGGTGCTCACGAAGATCGCTGAAGATTTGGGCACCGAGGACGGAGAATTGCGGGCGGGCGCAGCCGCGTCGCAGATCGTCGGACTGTTCATGGTGCGGTACGGCGTGCGGGTGGAACCGCTCGCGAGCGCACCCATCGATGAGGTCGCTCGTCGCATTGGCCCGGTGATTCAGTGGCACCTGACGGGGTACCCCTCTCCTCTTGACAGCGGGGTCACTCCCCCCGAATAATTCATCACATGGTGAATTATGCAGTTCATACTGAGAACCTTCGCGTCCGCAGAGGCAAACGTGAGGTACTGCACGGCATTTCCTTCGACGTTCCGCAAGGCTCTCTCGTCGGCCTCCTCGGGCCAAGCGGTTCCGGCAAGACCACGCTCATGCGGGCGATCGTTGGTGTGCAGCGCAACGTCACCGGCGTGGTGAACGTCCTCGACCACGCGGCGGGGAGCGCTATCCTGCGCCGCCGGGTGGGCTACGTGACCCAGGACGCGAGCGTGTACGGTGACCTGACCGTTCGCCAGAACCTCAACTATTTCGCATCCATACTGCGGGCTGGTCGTGCCGACATCGAGCGCGTCCTCGAGTCGACGGATCTCGCCGAGCAGGCGAACCAAATGGTTGACTCGCTGTCCGGCGGCCAGCTCAGTCGGGCCTCGCTTGCCGTGGCGCTGCTCGGTTCTCCCGAACTTCTCGTGCTCGACGAACCCACGGTCGGACTCGATCCCGTGCTCCGCATGGAACTGTGGGGGTTGTTCCGTCGACTCGCCGAATCGGGAACGACGCTGCTCGTCTCCAGCCACGTCATGGATGAGGCCACCCGGTGCGATCGTCTGCTGCTCCTGAGGGACGGCGAGATCCTCGCGGACGAAACTCCGGCCGGCCTTCTCGAACGCACGGGCGCCGCCGACGCGGACGCCGCATTTCTCGCTCTCATCCGGCACCGACCGAAACATCTCGGCACCGAATTCGATGGGGAGGCGGCGTCATGAGCGTGCGCCTCACCTTCGCCGCCGCCGGGCGGGTTCTCACCCAGATCCGCCACGACCCTCGCACGATCGGGTTGCTGCTCATCGTGCCGAGCCTCCTGATCGGACTTCTGGCGTGGATATATGAGGACACCCCCGTGTTCAACCAGGTTGGCCCCGCA